>NZ_JAKJTB010000036.1:0-5101 GCF_050337565.1 Vibrio kasasachensis
ATGCCCAAATTTTTCAAATTCACGCGCCCAGTAGTGAGCGCCCGAACAAGCTTCCATAGCAATAGTGCAGGGTTTTAGGTTCGCGATATGGCTAAGCAACTTACTTCGTTGAAGTTTTTTACGGCTGATGTTTTTTCCTTTATGATCGATTTCAACAAGAAAGAAAATATTTTTTGCTAAATCGATGCCGATGATTTTATGCTGAGTCATGGTCTTCTCCTTTTGCTTCGGGACCTGAACACTCCAAGCATGGCTCATGGTCATGTGAAGTGGTAGGGGGAGACCATCTCATCACCTTAGCTGAGCCTGAAGATAACTGGAAAACAACTGTTTAACCTTCTTTTTGAATAGAGCCAGCTAGGGTTAACCGATAAATGTCTAGTGACCCAGCGTATAAACGCTGGCAGCGGAGAGACCGCAATAAGAGATCCTCTATATGTGTTTGTCGTAAGCAATGCTTGATAACCAAAATGACAAAGCAAAGTAGATAACTTTGTTGTTCGAGAGCAATTGACTGCTATGATTTACTCGGTAAACACTGGTATTTCAAAGCTGCCACCTCTCCAGAGACTCAGAATCAGAGCTGGCTCACGACCAGATTTAATCGAATGTGCGACCTCCGGAAGATGGTGAATTAATTCACCAGCATATTTCCAGCACCCACTTTCGGTGCCAGACTCCCACCATATTTGACCAGCCAATATTACATACAATTCTTCTGGTGAATGTTTGTGACTTGGGTATGTAATATCAGAATTCAACAGCATCACTTCCATTAGACCTTCATTATAAATAATCGGACCGTCAACATCTGCTATAGGGAACCAAGCTGAATTATTAACAAACTGTTCTCCTAGTTCCTCTGATTGGTATGGTTGCCGCCAAGTTTGGTTAAGGTAGCTAGCCTTAATTTCTTTAACTAGCCGTTCTGTAGTCGAAGCTGCTTCTCCAACGCTTAAAACCGTTGAAGATACAGGTAATACCAGAGCATTCATGTGCCGAATCACCAGGTCATTTACACTGGGAAACTCTAGTCTAAACGACTCCGAAACATCATCATTAATACTATCTAACACTTCCAAAGCTAACTTATACAGCATACCTCGCCCCCTAAAAATTCTGCAATATACTGGTGTTCCCCACAAAAAGTAGACCGTGCATACTTTCGTATTCAACCGGACTAACGTAGCCCAACGCTGAGTGCCTTCTCTTGCGATTGTAAAACACTTCAATGTACTCGAAGACGGCGGTTACTCAAATTCAGTGAGATATTGTTGAGTTTTCTTACCTGATTTATATGCTGGTATAAGCACCTCCAATTAAGATTAAAGCTGCCCACTAGATCGGGTCAACTACAGAATCCGCTTTGAACGCTTTGTTGAACACAGGTTTATACGTCACTTTCAGATAACTGTTGACGACAGTTACGAACAGTCAAAATACGAATTTCAAGACCTAAACTGTAAATAATACGATAATGACCAAACAAGATTTCACGATATTGTGTATGTGGCATTTCAGGAACCATTCGTCCCATTTCAGGCATAGTCTCAAGTAAATCAGTTTTATCGAAAATCTCGTTAACCCAGTTTTTTGCAGCCACTGGGCTATCTGATGCAATGAACTCAGCAGCATCACCAAGCTTTTCGAGAGCTAAGGGAGACTAAACTACTTTCATTATTTGATACGCCCCAGCACTTGAGCACGAGCATCTTCGTTAGATACACCTAGCCCAGAAGCTAGCTGAGCTTCTGCTGTTCTCATTTCTTCCAGTAACTCGATTTTTTCCTGCATTGCTTCATACTCTGCGACGTCCAGTACAACTGCAACACCCTTACCGCGCTGAGTAATCACCAAAGGTCGGCGTGTCTCATTGATTTGTTTAATGAATGAAGTTACACCTGCACGAAACTCAGAAAGAGGCTGAATATCTTTATCAAAATGAATGCGACTCATATTGAACCCCAAATGGTACAAAATAATGTACAAATAATAGTTCAAATGAAATTTAGACGCAAGAAGTCAATTAGGTGTACTAACGCCGTATTCTTGCGAACCCCTTCATAATTACGAATATAAACAATGAGGTAGACGTGCGCCGATACCTTTGATCTAATGTATACCGCCAGAAACACATTAAAATTTTGAAGTGCCTGTTCCTGTTAATTTTCTATCACGCCTCAACTCGCCTTTAGAAAAGACGCAAGGCACCCCCCCCACCGAACACAATCACACAATTTACTATAAAGAGAAGGCTTCGGGCTTGTTCAACACTCGGGATTTAACGTTGACTGCGCAACGCTTAATCCTTATTCGTTATGCTCCTTTAACTCGAACTGTAAGGAATTTTATTTACTCATCTGGGTACACGCCAATATTAAAACCTACGAGCCTGTAGCTGTTGTTGTCGACATATATATCTACTAGTAGAAAGCCATCAACTAATTTTTCAAATTTTAGAGCGTAATACAATCGATAGAAATACTCATTTCCCACTGTATCAATATACTCATAAGAGTCATAGTTTCCCGTAATAACGTCACCAACAGAATTTTTCCAACGCTCAAGAAATTCTATTAAGCTAACACTCTCGCCCAGTGAAAACATGCTATTGAGTTCACGTTCATCGCCACTATTCCAATGCTGGATAAACTTCTGCAATACTTTATCTCTTTCTTGCGATGAGACAAAAGCTGGAAGTTCAATCGCCTTTTCTTCAACACCTGACTGCTTAAGCTTTAGTACATAGAGCGACATACCTACAAGCAACACAACCAAGATGATTATTAGATATAAATACCATTTATTGTCCACCATATAGCCCCCAAAGGATAATAGCCACTTTAACTATAGGGGATTTCAGAGTTCGCGGGCACATAACGAATGACATGGATTCCCCTCCCGAGGGTCTACCACACTTAAGTGGTATACATCTGCACCGGAGGCTCCATGTCTGATTATTCTTATTTTTGCGGTATCGACCTAGCTAAAAACCATTTTAGTCTTCATGCTGTAGACCATAATGGCAAAGTCCTACTTCATAAGTCGGTAACTCGCTCTAAACTACTGACTACGATAGCAAATATGCCACTAATGCGTATAGGTGTTGAAGCGTGCGGTGGTGCTCATTATTGGGCAAGAACACTCAATAAACTCGGTCACGATGCCCGTATTATGGCCGTTAAATACGTAACCCCTTATCGAACCAAAGGGAAAAACGACCTTAATGATGCCGTTGCTATCTGCGAAGCGGTTCAGCGTCCTTCCACTCGCTTTGTTCCCGTAAAATCTCCCGAGCAACAAGCCATCTTATCTGTGCATAGAATGAGAGAGCATTGGGTTCGTGAACGGGCCGCGCTTATGAATCGAATGCGGGCGCTACTGTCTGAATTCGGGTTAATCATTCCGGTTGGTCGCTCTTCATTGATGAAGCAAGTGCCTTTAATGCTTGAGACTTGTCTCGCTACCTTTATCTCGGCGTGTCTTTTCGCTATAAAGACAGCCGCACTCAAACGTGGCAAACGCGCTGTCTTCCGACACTTAAATTCTTGCTGTTGATTTTGCAACACGTGCTGCCAAAAGGGTTACAGCGGGTGAGAGATTACGGTTTTTTACGCGGTCAAGCCAAAACACTGCGAGTACGCATTCAGCTACTTTTAATGCGTCTGTTTTATCAAACGCCGCCAAGCACGGCGACAATAAGGAGCAAAGCGATCCGCACCTGCCCTTGCTGCCAGCATGAAATGGCGTGCGTTGGCATATCACGACCGATCTAGCCGAAAGGCGAAAGGCGAAAGGCGAACAGAATAAGGAGAATGGCAGACATTTACAGAGGAGAATAACCAACACAAAGGCGAACAGTTAAGGTAAAACATTGATAAGGTGAGCATTACTACCCTATCACGCCTCAACTCGCCTTGAGAAAAGGCTCAGGGCGAAACACCCATCGAACACAACCGCACAATTTACTATAAAGAGAAGGCTTCGGGCTTGTTCAACACTCGGGATTTAACGTTGGCTGCGCAACGCTTAATCCTTATTTGTTATGAATACTATTTCGGCAATACTATTAATAGATTTTTAGACCGTTTTACGTAATGCTTTTCAGTTACCCGCAGAGCTGAATATGTAGGCTTAATAAATGTTAAAGAAAAGCCAGCGAGTACGAAGCCTAAGATAGTTATAACCAAAGCATCCGTGTTTTGAGTCGTTAAGAACTGATATAGCCAATAAACACCAAACAGTGAAAACAACCAATAGGCACCACTAGTAACATACTTTCGTACCTTTAATACTGAGCCTTTTGTTTCTTCATACTTGCCCAATTTGTTATTAAACTTTATCAGATAGCGACTACGCTTTACGTCATGTGCACATTCTGTTGGTCTAGTTAAATTTAAACAGTACTCAATTTCCTCATAAGCTAGTTCAAACCCAAAATAGTTGGAAAAAGCCTGTTCAACAACTATTGGACTTTGCTTCTCTAGATCAGAACCAAAAACTTTAACAAACAACTCAAACTTTTTATGCTTATTACTATGAGTTGTTGCGCGAGCTTTATTAAACCTTTCATAAGCCACAAACAATACAAATATAACGAGTAAAATCAGAGCTACCCAAACACCTTTCTCTCCTAGATGTTCAACCAATAAATCTGCTAGTTTTGTTAATAGTTTTTCCATATATCCCTTCGTATTCATAACGAATGACATGGATTCCCCCTCCCGAGGATCTGCCACACTTAAGTGGTATACATTTGCACCGGAGGCTCCATGTCTGATTATTCTTATTTTTGCGGTATCGACCTAGCTAAAAACCATTTTAGTCTTCATGCTGTAGACCATAATGGCAAAGTCCTACTTCATAAGTCGGTAACTCGCTCTAAATTACTGACTACGATAGCAAATATGCCACTAATGCGTATAGGTGTTGAAGCGTGCGGTGGTGCTCATTATTGGGCAAGAACACTCAATAAACTCGGTCACGATGCCCGTATTATGGCCGTTAAATACGTAACCCCTTATCGAACCAAAGGGAAAAACGACCTTAATGATGCCGTTGCTATCTGCGAAGCGGTTCAGCGTCCTTCCACTCGCTTTGT
>NZ_JAKJTB010000037.1:0-3957 GCF_050337565.1 Vibrio kasasachensis
TCGCCGCGAGTGGATAAAGCAAAAACTATATGCGCTCTCGCAAGTCTACTGCATCGATATTTGCGCCTACGCGATTATGAGCAACCACTATCATCTGGTAGTTCATATCAATCGAGATAAAGCACAAGCACTTTCCAATCATGAAGTTGTCGAACGCTGGCAACAAGAGCACAAACTTCCAAGCTTAGTATCGCGTTGGTTATCAGGGCAATCAACCAGTGATGCCGAAACTGAAGCTTGCATGTCAATCATTGACTCTTGGCGCTCTCGCCTATGGAGCCTCAGTTGGTTTATGAAAGAGCTCAATTTTGATATTGCTTGCCAAGCCAATAGAGAAGAAGGGTGCAAAGGGCACTTTTGGGAAAGCCGCTTTAAAAGTCAGGCGTTGCTAGATGAACAAGCGCTAGCCGCAGCCATGGCTTATGTTGATTTAAATCCGTTAAGGGCTGGTATAGCTAACACACCGGAAAACTCAGAATTCACCTCGATTCAAGCCAGATTAGAGGCATTAAATAACCAGCAAGAAACCGCCCCTTGCCTTCACCCGTTTATCGGCAATCCAACCAATGAAAAACTAGACGGTATTCCATTTCGGCTCATGGATTATATCGAACTGGTAGATTGGACTGCGCGCCAGTTTCGAGAGAACAAGGCTTGTTTAAATTCTGCTACGCCGCCAATATTGCAACGGCTTAATCTAAATCAACGCAATTGGCTAAAAGCGTGTACCAAACTGGAGCGCCATCGCAGCACTGCGGTAGGTTGCATTTGCACAATAGAGCCAGCAAGACGCAACTTAAATAAACAACGGATACATCTATTTCGGTTAGATGGTTGAATCTCAGCTGTTTGTTCTCTTCATTCATATAATTGCCAATCCCAAATGAATAATAATATTCATTCAGTTCCGCACGTAAAGGCTCACTCCACGTCACTAAATGTGAATATGAAGAGCTGATATCTGATTTTTTCAGCTGACAAATCCCAAACGAACAATGAATTTACAGAGAGACTAAAACCCTGAAGTTGCTCGAAGTCTTGGCATAGTTGTTTTCTTTATAGTGTGTGTCCTTTTAATCTGCCTTAGACGCAACTTAAATAAACAACGGATACATCTATTTCGGTTAGATGGTTGAATCTCGGCTGTTTGTTCTCTTCACTTCATATAATTGCCAATCCCAAACGAATAATAATATTCATTCAGTTCCGCACGTAAAGGCTCACTCCACGTCACTAAATGTGTATATGAAGTGCTGATATCTTATTTTTCCACCTGACAAATCCCAAACGAACAATGAATTTACAGAGCGACTAAAACCCTGAGGTTGCTCGAAGTCTTGGCATAGTTGTTTTCTTTATAGTGTGTGTCCTTTTAATCTATTTTAATCTAACTGGTCGCGAAAGGTGAGGGAACCACGGAGCCAGCGACAGGGCAAATTGATAAGGATGTATCGCAAGGGGTTAAATCTGAGCAGCAGGGGCAGGGGCCTCCGGGTGTTAGTGAGAATGGATCACCATTAGCTGGAAGTATCCCCCAAGAGAACAAATTTGATTTATCAAAAGTAGAAGTTCTGAGTATAAAAGATGCTAGAAAAATGACAGGTCAAAATAACGGATTGATTTTTGTTCAGGAACCCCAAGGTAATTTCGATAAAAACTTTGTACAATTTGAATCTGGAACTAAAGGTGCATTCTCGGACATTTCATCTAAGAGAAAAGCTGTTCCTGCAATTCGATTTGATAATCCTAACCCAAGGGGGAATAACTTCGTTAAGTTTGATGGTATCGAAGATGATGGAACAACTTTAATTGATCGTAAAACGGCGCTAACGACATTTGATAAGCAATTACAAAGTCTTCAAAGAGTTTCGAATGCCTTGAAGCAAAATCCTGGGTTTAAAGGTGTCTTTGAGTTTCCGAATCAAAAGGCAGCAGATAAGGCAATGGATATACTGATTAGAGAGAATATAACTAATATTACAGTGAGGGTAGCGAAATAATGGTTAAACTTAACTTGGAGCTACGTCATAGGGCAAAACACAATGAATCTTATGATGAAAAGCACATTAGGTTTTTAGAAAGTATTGCGGACTTAGGTGCGCCTTGGAACCTAGAAGGGTTAATGCCCCTTCCAGATATTGGTTCAGAACTTGTGATAAGCGTTTCTTTAGATAAGCTCTTAGGTGCAGGCGTTAAAGGCAATATTACTTATAAATACCGAAGTGAAAAATACCTTGAAGACAATGCTCAGTTCGATGACCACATACAAATTGATTTTAATGAAGGGAAAGTCTCGCTAAATGAGATCATAAAAATTCTAAAGTCATATATCCCTGCATTTGATTGTTATCGAGCAACTTTGCGAAACTGGAGCATCACGAGAAGTGATTGGGCCAAGATAGTTGAAGAAAGTAATAATACGGGTAAGGATGTTAATGGAAGAGATGGGATTTATCGAATAAATTCAATTAATTACTTTGATCGAGAACTGTGCAGTAGGGCATTTGGGCTATCTCCTGAGCAGATTATTCAACGTCTTGAAGGTAAAGTAGAATCGGTTAGCCTGTTTCATGATGGTGTTCTACTAATTTACAGCTCACTTCCAGAAGAACAAGGCAATTTTGAGAATATTGATGAAGAAGTTAAACGCCTACTTCAATGATGAATTATTGAAAAACCAAACACCTAAAGGGGTCACCCATTAGAAATTCATGGTCAAGCGGACAGGACCCTGTAAATAATTCAATAATTAACAAGGACAGGCACCGCAAGGTGATTACAATGAATAATTCTGATAATTACATATTAGAACCAAAGAGTATAAATAGGTGTAATGGTGCTAAATGTGGTATGACTTATGATCCCCCTGCAACTGAAGAAGAGTTGAAGGTTATATTTGATGAGGATGATTTTTAATGAGCCGTAGTGTATTGGACCAAGATACTTACAATAAAATCAGTTCTATGTCTGCATATGGCGATAAACTGGTTGAATCGAATCGATTTGAAGATGGTATCAATAAATATAAAGAAGCTTTGTCACTTGTACCAAAACCACATGAAGAGTGGGAAGCATCGACATGGCTATATGTTGCAATAGGTGATGCGAGATTTCTTCAGAAAGACTTCCAAAAAGCATTGAAGTGCTTTATCAACGCTATTGCATGCCCGAATGGTTTAGGCAATCCATTTATACACTTACGACTTGGGCAGTGTTATTTTGAGGTTGACAATAACAAAGCTGCTGAAGATGAGCTTATGAGGGCGTATATGGGGGGGGGAAAGGAAATCTTTGATGAAGATGACTCAAAATATTTCTCTTTTATAAAGCCATTGATTTTTTAATTGGAGCCTGTAATTTAAATTGTGTATCTGCTTATAATTAAGCAGGCATTAACCATTAACAAGGACAGGCACCGCAAAGTAACCAAAGTATGGTTTGGTGATAACCTAGTTGTAAGTTGGGATGTTTAGTATTGCTGTTGTTATTTGATCTTTTATTCTGAGTAGGTTAAACCCCACTTGAGACTGATTATGACGACAGCCAGAAAACAACAGATATCCGTGGATGCCACACCGTATTATCACTGTGTTTCTCGCTGCGTTAGGCGCAGTTTCTTATGTGGKRTTGACCCGCTAACAGAGCAAAGCTTTGAGCATCGCCGCGAGTGGATAAAGCAAAAACTATATGCGCTCTCGCAAGTCTACTGCATCGATATTTGCGCCTACGCGATTATGAGCAACCACTATCATCTGGTAGTTCATATCAATCGAGATAAAGCACAAGCACTTTCCAATCATGAAGTTGTCGAACGCTGGCAACAAGAGCACAAACTTCCAAGCTTAGTATCGCGTTGGTTATCAGGGCAATCAACCAGTGATGCCGAAACTGAAGCTTGCATGTCAATCATTGACTCTTGGCGCTCTCGCCTATGGAGCCTCAGTTGGTTTATGAAAG
>NZ_JAKJTB010000038.1:0-3105 GCF_050337565.1 Vibrio kasasachensis
GGTGGTGCTCATTATTGGGCAAGAACACTCAATAAACTCGGTCACGATGCCCGTATTATGGCCGTTAAATACGTAACCCCTTATCGAACCAAAGGGAAAAACGACCTTAATGATGCCGTTGCTATCTGCGAAGCGGTTCAGCGTCCTTCCACTCGCTTTGTTCCCGTAAAATCTCCCGAGCAACAAGCCATCTTATCTGTGCATAGAATGAGAGAGCATTGGGTTCGTGAACGGACCACGCTTATGAATCGAATGCGGGCGCTACTGTCTGAATTCGGGTTAATCATTCCGGTTGGTCGCTCTTCATTGATGAAGCAAGTGCCTTTAATGCTTGAGGATGCTGAAAATGAACTGCCACACCTCGCAAGAACCGTTATTGCCGATTCCTATCACCACCTTAGTGAATTAAATCAACGTATAGCGGATACGGAACAAGTCTTCGATTCTTTTGCTAAGGTCAGTGACAATGTACGCCGAGTCATGAAGGTTCGAGGCATTGGACCTCAAACCGCCACAGCGATACTGGCTTCGATAGGCAATGGGTCACAATTTGATAAAAGCCGCGACTTCTCTGCTTGGCTAGGATTGGTGCCAAAGCAATATTCCACGGGCGGAAAGCCTCGGTTAGACCGAATAACCAAACACGGCGACAAGTATTTGCGAACGCTATTAGTTCACGGTGCAAGAACCGTCATTGCGAACCTTGGTGACAAGCAAGACAGGTTAAGCCAGTGGTGTCGAAGCGTTCTTGAACGAAGAGGAATGAATCGAGCCATCGTGGCGCTCGCGGCGAAGAATGCACGGATCATATGGTCGCTTTTACATAATCAAACCGAATATGAAAACTATGCTGCCTAAGTAAAAACCTAAGCAGCATAAAAAGTTAACACCCACCGGGTCATTGCAGACGCTAATGATGGAGATAGGTTAAGACCACGAGCGGAGAGCCTGTTAATGCGGCGGACATATTGAATGTCATCTAACGAATAAGGCACCGCAGTCGCGCAATGATCTTCACCCGATAAAATGGACACCTTGTTCTGTTCAGCCCGTCATCACTTCATATTCATGTGGGCTTCGATATCCAAGACTTGAGTGCAGTCTATAACGGTTATAAAAATGCTGGATATAACCAGCGAGCTTATCTCTAAGCTGCTTCTCATTTTTAAAGTGATTTTTCCTAATAATGTCGCCTTTAAGAGTATGGAAAAACGACTCTACCTCTGCGTTGTCTGTACAATACCCCGGACGATTCATACTCGGCACTATGCCATTTTTCGCCAACAAGGCTTGAACTTCATGTGCACGATATTCAGAGCCTCTATCTGTATGAAACAGTAAAGATTCTGATGGTTTACGATTTCGAATAGCCATTCTCAACGAACCCATCGTTAGCTTCGTGCTTTTCTGTTTTCCGAGCGACCAACCCACGATTTTCCGCGAGTAGAGATCAATAACCACTGCCAGATACATCCAACGATTACCCTGCTTTATATAGGTAAGATCACCAGACCACTGTTGGTTAACTGCTGTTGGTTTAGGTATATCTTTTTTGATGTTCTTAATCGACTGATAGAAGCGATGAAGCTTCGCCATTTTCAGATAGACCGATAACTTCTCGCTTTTAATCCATGCTCTTGCATGAGCCTCGCAACACGTTTTCGACTCACGCAAATACCTTGTTTCCTAAGCGTCGCGTGAACTCTGGGGCTACCATAAGTCTCTTTACTCTTTGAGAAAACCTTTTTAATTTCAACCAGTAAAATCTTCTCTGACTCAGCATAACGACTTGGTTTCCTATCGAGCCAAGCGTAATACCCCGACGTTGAAACCAACAGAAACTCGCACATCAATACTATCGGGTAGTGGTCTTTATACTTGGCTATGAATCGAAATTTTGTCGACTTTCTTGGGCAACGAATCGTTGCCACTTTTTTAGCAAGTCATTCTCTAGCTTAAGTTGTTCGTTCTGGCGTTCCAATTCAGCGATACGACTAGACTCAGGCTGTTCACTTGGGAACTTAGCCTTTTTCTTACGTTTATCTTCCATAATAACCCCTTCTCGATATTCTTTACGCCATCTAGAAAGCATATAGGGATGAATATCTAAAGACAACGCCACATCTTTGACTGTGGCGCCTTCTCGATGCGAAAGTTGGACGGCGGTTATCTTAAATTCTGTGGGATATTGTTGAGTTTTCTTACCTTGTTTATACGCGGGCATAAGCACCTCCAATTATGATTGAAGGTGTCCACTAGATCGGGGCAAGTACAGAATCCGTCTTAAACGCTTTGTTATATGAGTTTAAAAAGTTACGTACAATCCCTTTTTTAGAGTTCTTAGCCGCTTAACAAACCCACTTATTTTCGGGTCTTTCAGAGCACTCAATACGCTGATACTTTCTTCTACCATGCTTGGCGATTGAAAATACGAACCGTAACAACCAGGATCAAAGTTGTTAATACTTTCTCCTAAGAGTGCCATGCTTTGTTCGTTGCTAACGCATTCACTTAAGTTCACCCAATCACGGTCTACACCTAAATCATCAGCTAATGAATAGTATTTAGTCAGAGCAAAGTCCAATAAGGTTTGTACAGGTTCATTAGCTAAATCATCACTCCAGTTTTCAGGTAGAGTTTCCCCCTCATATGGATCTGTAATGAAACTCTGATTCTCACGGATAAAGTGCAGGATGATAGCAGTTTCATTGCTTGGTAGCGTCTCTAACATCAGAGGTTTTAATTCTTTTTGAAACTCATACCAGTCAAATTCATATGCTTTATGTTCCATTCTTCCCCTCTCATATAACGCCGCATTCTCGGGAATCCCCTCATAATTTCCAACAAAAACAATGAGTAGACGCGCATCGCTCATTCTGATCTAATGAATTTCGCCAAAAACACACCTTATCAAATGGATTTAATAGGGATACCTAACGATGCGCGATATTCAAATTCTACAGCAAACTCTTGAAGACCAATGCCCTAATATTCACAAAAAACGACTTAGATCTCTTATACTTGCCACTAAAAGCGTTCTCAATGGTTCTGATTTAACCTTAACCAAACTTGGCAGAAAACTTGAAACGAAAACCACCGTCAAAC
>NZ_JAKJTB010000039.1:0-2232 GCF_050337565.1 Vibrio kasasachensis
AGACGCGCCAAATTCAAATCCGATAAGCTCAGTAAGTGGATGCTTGAGTTACAAGAGCGACGAGGTCCCAACCGTGCTGCGGTAGCACTCGCGAACAAACTCATGCGGATCGCTTGGGCTGTCATAACCAAAAACGAAGAGTATCAACCAACATAAAACAACATACATCACCAACCCTTTGCAAAGTACGTAGTGAGATGAATAACAGGATAAATCCTACACGTTGAAAACCTTATGCTCACGCTGGCTTTTAAAGTCGATAAGTTGATCAGAACTGCGTGTTCGACTGCCTCATCTTGGCCAAGGCAAAAGCCGCTAAAACAGGCCGTATATATGGTAGTTAACCTGCGCTTTTAATCATACTGCTGACTTGCAAAACTGGGGGAGACCATATAAGTGAGCAACGCTTACCACTGAACCTAAGCCATTGCACCGTAAACACAAAACTCAACTGAAACCAAAGCCACCGAGCGTTGCGAATCTGTCTTAAACGCTTTGTTAAATTACTTTTCCATCTCGGAAGCTAGACAACTCACAAGCTTTTTCTAGCTCATCAGGTGATGCATTAGAGCCACTAAACTGAAGCACCACTTTTTTACCTGCCAATTGTTCCCTTAACTTCCACGCTGCCATGATTGTTGAGCTTCCCGCGCCCTCCACTAAATTTTTCGTGTGGTGAGCAGCTAAAGCTATGCCTTGGAGAATTTCTTGCTCTGAAAGAAGAACAAAGTCATCTAATTTGTCACGATAAATGTTAAAAGTAGTATCATAAGCTGTTCCAGTAGCAAAACCGCCTGCAAAGGTTTGATTACTACTTTCAATAATTTTTTTACTACTCCAGGACTGATAAGCGGCTGACGAGAGCTCTGCTTGAACAGCGTAGATGCTAATTTGAGGTGATATTGATTTTAAAACACTTATCCCCGAAGCAACTTCACTACCACCACCTAACGGTAAGATTACAGCATCAACGTCTGGAATATCTTCGATAATTTCAAGAAACTCAGTACCAACACCATTTACTACAAGGGGTTCATTAGCAGGGTGAACGTAGTAATAGCCTTTCGTTTCATTAATATCAGCTACAACCTTAGCTGCCTCATCGAAGTTTTCACCAGCTTCAATGACTTCAGCACCCGCACGTTTTATCAACTCAATTTTTACAGGATTAGAGCCAATTGGCACTACTACAATTGCTGGTATATCAAATAGTTTTGCTGACGTGGCAACAGATAAGCCATGATTACCCGTTGAAAACGTAACAACACCACTCACTTTAGCTTTTTTGAGGTGTGACATAATGTTTATACCACCTCTGATTTTGAAACTTCCCGTGATGTTTTGATTCTCATGCTTCACGTAAACCTCGCAACCAAGTAATCGGGATAAACCATCATACTTAATTAAAGGTGATGGTTTCATATATGCTGAAACCACTTTTTTAGCCTTATATATCTCATGAAGTGAGATAGGATATTCCTTTAAACTTTCCACAGTACCTCCTTGTAATTTAACGAAAAGTTAAAGCGTGAACAACGCAATAACAATGCAGCTGCAAACACCTTAATCACTAAAATCAACGCACTGTGAAAATGCCACGCGTTGTGAGTCGCATTTAAACGTCTTGTTATATATGTGACCAAAGTCCATGGATATCCTTGGACTCCTCATTCACACGCACTGAATCATCGTAAACAGACAAAAATCGATGCAGAGGTGAAGGGAAATGCCTTACCTTAAAGCTCCGTTTGTTCTGTCTTTAATCGCCAGCGTATTAAGCAGACAAACTTAGCTTTAAGGGTAGCATGAGGATTGCCTGCACTCAGCCTAATTTGTTCTATTAAACAACGACTTCGCTGCTAATTAAGCKTTGAGACACACAGCTTGCACCCTACATTGCTACTTCCGTCACTATATAACGCCGCGTTAAGTTGATGAGATGGTCTCCCCCTACCACTTCACATGACCATGAGCCATGCTTGGAGTGTTCAGGTCCCAAAGCAAAAGGAGAAGACCATGACTCAGCATAAAATCATCGGCATCGATTTAGCAAAAAATATTTTCTTTCTTGTTGAAATCGATCATAAAGGAAAAAACATCAGCCGTAAAAAACTTCAACGAAGTAAGTTGCTTAGCCATATCGCGAACCTAAAACCCTGCACTATTGCTATGGAAGCTTGTTCGGGCGCTCACTACTGGGCGCGTGAATTTGAAAAATTTGGGCATAAAGTT
>NZ_JAKJTB010000040.1:0-1956 GCF_050337565.1 Vibrio kasasachensis
TTTGCAAAGTACGTAGTGAGATGAATAACAGGATAAATCCTACACGTTGAAAACCTTCTGCTCACACTGGCTTTTAAAGTCGATAAGGTGATTAGGACTTCGTGTTCGACTGCCTCATCTTGGCCAAGGCAAAAGCCGCTAAAACAGGCCGTATATATGGTAGTTAACCTGCGCTTTTAATCATACTGCTGACTTGCAAAACTGGGGGAGACCATATATGTGAGCAGCGCAATACCGAAGTCGCCGCATTCCACCTTAAACACTAAACGCAACGCATAGAAAGAATGCCACGCGTTGCGAATCACTCTTAAACAGTTTGTTATGTTTTAATTGTGGATTAATTCCGCCCTTAAAAGGGACATTGCAGTACAAAAATCTTGCGCTAAATCCATTGTGTCCTCTGAATATTTTTTCCAATACTCAATGTCTGCATTGGGGTCTCTACGTTTAATTTCATTAAGATCGATATAATCATATCCATCTATTCGACCAGCAGATTGTTGCCCAAAATGACGGATGAATTTTTGACCTTTGTTTAGAACATCTATTTTCATAGCTTCCAACTTAGGATTAGTGAATTTAAATAGAGGATCTTCAGCTTGGTAAAATAAATTGTGTAGAGGGTCAATTGCTTCCTTTCTTACAAAGCTACCAAACCATTCGTTTTTCAACAGTTGGATAGTGTCGTAAGAAATTATGTTATTTATTTTAATCAGTAAATTTCGATCGTGCTCACTAGACCCTCTGCTTGTTGAAGTTTTTTCGGAAGTCAGCATTTCTTTGTACTTCCTTTGATCCATTCTCGATATATCACCTTTATGTGCTAGTTTATGGTGTTTATCACATAAAACTATCAAATTACTTGGATCATTATTTTCTCTATTTTCATCAATATGATGCACTTCGACAATGCTTTCATTACAGTGTTGCACTGTGCAGCAATGTCCCGCTTCCGTCATAACCTGACGTCTGATCGCAGCAGGTAAGCTAGGTCTTTCTTTATCATATGTCATATTCGTTCCCTAAAAAATATACTCTGAAACATAACGCTGCGTTAAGTAGTGAGCGACGCCACCACCTAACCTAAACCATTGCACACTAAACACAAAACCCGACTTAAAATGAAAATGCCGAGCGTTGCGAATCTGCCTTAAACGCTTTGTTAGAATAACCGTTCCTCGTTAAAAAGTTGATAAGTCAATTTCGCCATTGTTTAGCTTAAGTTGAATACCGAATACATTACACAAGAAGCATGTATTAAACGCGACATTGGGTAGAACCAAAACGAATAGCCAAGAGAAAAGACTCCGTTTCGTTTTTACCAGCCTTACACTATATTCTGTTACGGATACAACCCTATATCCATCCTCGATTTGCTTATTAACTTCCTCTAGCAATGACGGTGGTACGTCATGGACCGCTTTACCTTTATTGCTGGTTAACTTTTTCCTCTGATACATTGAGGCAAGGATATTGAAAACAATCAGTATCCAGAAAATGTATGTCAGACTCCACATTCAACCGTACTCCCTGGTCATTTCTAACGCCGCGTTAAGGGGCTAGCAACGTAAACCCCATGACCCAATTGGACTACCGTAAACACCTAATTCACTGACACCAAAGTCGCCAAACGTTGATAGTCCCTCTTGAACGCTTTGTTCTCGGGAATCCCCTCATAATTTCCAACAAAAACAATGAGTAGACGCGCATCGCTCATTCTGATCTAATGAATTTCGCCAAAAACACACCTTATCAAATGGATTTAATAGGGATACCTAACGATGCGCGATATTCAAATTCTACAGCAAACTCTTGAAGACCAATGCCCTAATATTCACAAAAAACGACTTAGATCTCTTATACTTGCCACTAAAAGCGTTCTCAATGGTTCTGATTTAACCTTAACCAAACTTGGCAGAAAACTTGAAACGAAAACCACCGTCAAACACGCAATTA